>NC_004720.1 GCF_000007605.1 Chlamydia caviae GPIC | reverse complement strand
AAAACACTATACCCAACACATCTAAGTCGTTTGCAATTGTTGAACAGAACTCTTTTATTTTCTGTAAGCCGAGTATAGAAAAGGGCTCTGGTGTTAGACACACAACCAAGTATTGGCTAGCTAGGAAGGCTTCTTGAGTAAGGATCCCTAGACTTGGTGGAGTATCTAAAATACAGACATCGTATTGATTTTGAATACTTTGCAACGCCAAACATAGATGATTGACTGATAAGCTTACATCTTTATTCAAGCCCCTAAAATCTTCCACAAGAACCGACGAAGGAATGATATCAAGATTTTCTATTTTTGTTTTGTGAATGGTTTGTCTGACATCGTTAGAACTTCTCAAAATCTCATTAAGACTATGTTCGTCACGAATCTGAATTCCAAGACCTGTAGTTAGGTTTGCTTGTGGATCTAGATCCACAAGCAAAACCTTTTTCTTACTTATTTGAGCAAGATTACTACCAATATTAAGGGACAGGGTTGTTTTCCCAGTACCGCCTTTAAAAGAACAAAATGCTAGTGTTTTCACACTTACTCCAACGTTAGAGTAGATGTTAATTTATTCAGCTTTTGAGAACATATCTTTTCTTGATAAAATCAACATGATCAAAGCTTTTTTCAGCTTTAAATTACTATGTTCCATTTGTTCGACTATAGGAGAGTCGGGGAACAAACCTAAAGATGTTTGTATTTGATTAAGCAGGTTTAGAATAACGGAGATACTTTTGTGATACAATTCTAAAGGAGAATTTAAAAAAGTAATTTTTTCCTTATGCACCTTCATTTTGATATCTAGTTCTGGGAAATCTTTCTCAACATCTTTCACAATTTTGATAAAATCGTTAGTCATATTCTGTTTATCATTCATAATCTCTCCAGTAAATAGACATATGATTTTTTCATATAAAACCACAAAAAAATATCCAACAAAAATATATTTTAATTAGGTCGTTTAATAACTTTTATTAACCGTTTGTTTGTTGTTTGACTTCTAAGAACGATATATTCGATGTTGTTGTTGTCCCTAAGATAGAATCACCATTTGCTAATGCGTTAACCCAAACTACACCACTTTCCATTCCGCCTACTCTTAATGAGAATGTAACTGGATTTGCTCCAGAATTGCTTACGGCTGTTCTTAATGAACAAACATTAGGTATGCCAGATGAATAACCATAACTAACAGCGCAAGGAGCAGAATCACCTTCCTTAACTAGAGCTAGGACAACATTCCCTTCCATTCTAGAGGCGATGATATCGGCAGAAATTAGGAACATACTATCAGCATTGTCTGGTGTAATAGTAAATGTACCAATCTCAGTCCCCCCGAGAAGAGTTCCAATATTAGTTTTTGTGAACAATCCATTACACTGAATCTTGTCTGATATAGAGAAGTTCTTAAAAGCTTTAGTTAAAGCTAGAGTTGGATCAGAGATTATTTTATCTATAACTTCTTGTATCAAGCTATTTGTTATATTCCCGATAATAGCGTCTACTAAATCCTTCTGTATTTGATCTAAGATTAGTTTTGATAGAGCATCAGAGTCTACTGATAAATTTATAGAAGCATTATTGCTATCTGCAGTCTCAAAGTCTACTTTGAGACCTTCTTTAGCGGTTATTTTTGCAGCTGTTGGTGTGGAGGTTGTTCCAAGTATAAGTTGTTGATCCTGCAAAGGGTTTTGCATTTGACCAACTTTAATATTGTCTGCGAATACACAGTTTTGGTTGTTGTTTAAGTAAAAACCAGAATTACCCATAATTAAAACTCTTTTTATTTGAGCTTTAATTTAATTCTTTTTGACTAGCAACAATTAATTATTGTTTGTTGTGTTTTGGATGGTTTTATTTGTTGAAATTTGTTGAAATTTACTTTTATTCAAATAAAACACTTCTTTTTTAGAAATGGTTTTACCTTGAATTCTTTCATGTTTATTCAACCATTTTAGCTCTATAGCTATCTCGATACACCTATTAATAGCGGATTCTATTTTTTTCCAGTTTCTAGAAGTAATATACCGATTCATCCTTAAGGTGTAGGATAGGGTTTCAAACCCTATTTCTATTTTGTCAGGCCACTCTTTTAATCCCGAGCTATTCATTTTCTTTCTTGTTGCAGTGCTGACGATCCAATCTATGAATGTGTATGTGAATTTTGAAGCATTTGGAAATCTTAGCTTGATTTCTTGATACATATTTGCAGGCTTCAAAACAAAATAGGAATCGATTTGATCTACAATAATAGGACAAGGTTCTATGATGAACCCTTTGTGTTTTTTAGAAATCAGGTTAAGAAAAGGTTCTTCATCCAAAGCTTTATTTTCTTTGGGAGTTAGACCTTCCCAGCCTTCACAGATACGTAAGATGGGAGAAAACGTTTGGTAACGATCAACAACCTCTTCTCCTTTGTTCCAACGCTTTCTTGTAGCAACTATCAAATAAGGTTCGTTTCCCAAGTGATACAAAGCTTCAAGGGCTATTAGCGCTTCTTTACCACCAAATTCATTCTTATTTCTGGCAGTCTTATATTTTTTCACTCCATAAGCTTCTAGGTATTCTGCCTTGGTAAATTTAATTCTTGGGATTGTGCCTTCAAACTTAAATGTATTTGTTTCTCTAGATAAGTAGGATCCTTCTAGGTTTCCTCTATAGTTTGTAGCTGTTAGAAGTTTTTGAATAGCAGCTAAAGCATGATAATGAGAAGGTTGTAGATCTAATCCTATAACTTCGATTTTAGATTCCGTACAAATACTGGAAAATAGTTCGAGTTGATCTTCTGATAGCTGAGGTTTTCTTCCAAATTTTTGGTTCTCTAAATGTAGTGAGCTTTTAATTATCTGATTTTCTGATTTCACCATGCTTCTTTCTGAACTGAGAATTTTCCTGTAGATGAATTAAATCTTAAATTGGTTGAAAATACAGAACCGTGTCTATTTTTACCGATGATGATTTCTGAAAGTCCTTTTGTAGCTTCTTGTGAATAATAATCTTTTCTATGTAAGAATAATATTACATCCGCATCTTGTTCTATCTGACCACTATCTCTAAGGTCAGATAACATTGGTCTTTTATCCCCACGGTCTTCTACTTTTCTTGACAATTGAGACAAACACACAATAGGAATTTGTAACTCACCTGCTAGTTTTCTTAATTGTCTCGAGATTTCAGCTATCTCATTCTGTCGATTCTCAGCCTTTTTGTTTGATCCTATTAGTTGTAAGTAATCTATAAATAAAGCATCTATACCCTGATTTTCTCTCAACTCTCGCGCTTGATCAATTAAAGTATTTAAATCCGTACTTTTATTGTCGCATATAAAAAAATGAGTTCCTTTCAGTCTCATACCGATGTTTTCTATTTTAGATAAGACATCCCTAGAGAAATTGCCTCTTTTTAATTGCTCGCATGAAATTTCGCTTAAATTTGATACTACCCGTTCTACAATCTGATTTGGGCTCATTTCTAATGAAATGAAACCCACAGCCTTTTCCTGTTCTAGAACAAGATTAAGGGCTATATCTATAGCAAAAGCTGTTTTCCCCATGGCAGGTCTTGCAGCGACAACAACAAAGTTTCCTTTTGATAATATAATGCTGTTCTCGTCTATAGATGAGTATCCTGTAGACAATCCATCAACATAATCTATTTGATGTCTTGACCTATAGTCATACCTATGCCGTATCTGAGATATAACGCTGTTCTTCCCATCATCACCTGATGCAAAAATGTCATAAACCGTTTTCCCTATATTTTTTCGTCTAGGGTATGAAGTTTTTTTATGGATGTCGTCCAAACGCTCTTTAAATTGATCTATAAGCGTGAACGGTGAACGTCTGTTTGGATATCTTGTGAAATCTTGAAAAGATGAGTCTAAAAATTCTTTAAGAAGGTTGTTAACATGTTTTTCGTGTAAGAAATCAATATGGTGGTCTAGATCTATAGGTATGTCTGCATTTTGAGACATATGTATTAGATATGAAACATCCATGCGTTTATCTAAATTTCTTCTTTTAATCTCCTCCCAAATCAAAGAAATAGAAATCGTATCCCTATCTCTTAAGATGTCACGTATCAATATGAATAAGTTCTTATGATTTTCTGATTTAAAATGATTCTCTGATAACCTACGCACAATTGTATGCGCATGTTCTAGATAATTAACAGCTTGTCCTAGAACAAAAAACTCAACATCTAATAGTTCTCTCTCTTCCTCTGATTGTTTTATCATAAGATAGCCAGAAATTCCTTTAAGGATTTTATAAAGGTAATATAATTTGCTTGATTATGGAAATAATCAGGTAAAATTTATAACTTATATCACGAGGTTGTGTGTGCGTAAAGACAATTCACTGCATAAGAGTTTGGATACAGTGTTTGGGAATAAAGTTTACCAAAGCAACCTATCACATCAGGAACTTCTTTCTATTAGAAATGAACGTATTTGGGAAGGACTAAGAGATATTCAACTTTCGGAAGCTATTTTCATATGGTTATCCTCTTTAAATAATCATACAGCCAGATCTTATAAAGGATCTGTTTTAGCATTAGAGAAAATAGGTTTGATTTCCTTGAACATATCCTTACAAGAATTTGCTCTGCTAAACCACAACATTATCTTAGACTCAATAAAACAAGTGCCTATGAAGATAATTCCTTGGTCAGAAGGAACGAAACAAGTGCGTGCAGCATGTTACATATCTCTAACAAAATTCCTAAACCGAGCAACGTCTGGATTAATTTCTATAGCTCAACCATCACACCAAGAATCTAATAAAACATTCTATAAAATTAGAGACTTAGTCAAAACAAATGCCATGAATGAGGTTGAGCGGGTTATGTTTTTAAAAGCCTTAGAAAAAATTAATCACAGAGACTGGCTAATAGCTCAAACTATTCTTCAAGGGGCAAAACGCGTAACAGAAGCTTTATCTGTTACCGTAGATAAGATTTCGTTTGAAAATGGGACTATATCTTTTGATCAAAGTAAAAGTAGAGGTATGTCCAAAACAACCATTATAACTTATCCACAACGGTTCATGAGACTGATGCAAAACTATGTGGGAAATAGGTTGGGACTGGTTTTTATAACTAAAACTGGAAAAAGTGTTGGTTTAAAACAACTAGCTGGAACTTTCGCAAAAGCTGGGGTAAAAGCACGTATACCATTTAAAGTTACGCCCCATGTTTTAAGAGCCACGGCAGTAACTGAGTACAAGAAAATGGGTTGTTCAGATTCTGACATTATGAAAGTGACAGGCCACTCGTCTTCAAAAATGATATACGCTTATGACAAATCAACAACATCGGAAAACGCATCGAAAAAAGTTTCGTTGATTTAGTCATAAAAATATCTAACTAAATCTCGCGACACCCCCCCTCTCTGTATAATTAAAATTATATTAAAATATTAAAGGCAGTTGCGATGTTAAATTGTCAGTCATACCTGTATCGTATGCTGATAGCATTTGAGTCGAAGATAAACAAGATATCCGCATTATTTCTTGATCAGCAAAACCCATCTTTTTCAAATAAGCTAAAGCACTAGCTCTTAAAACATGGGGTGTAACTTTAATAGGTGAATTAATATCACTCTCAGCCAATTTGAAATAATAATACACCTGATTAATTGCTACCTGCTCCCCCTCTCTAGAAATAAAAACCCAACCCTCTCTATTTCCAAGATAAGATCGTAATTCCTGCATTAAGAAATTAGGATAGCTTACTTTAACTTCTTGGTATCTGTTTTGTCGTTTTTTAACTTTGAAGGTGACCTGATTCTGAGCAAAAGACAAATCCTCAGTTCTTAAGGAAATAACTTCACTTAACTTCCTAACGCCTTGAATGATTAATTTACCTATCAGATAATCTCTAAAACTAATTCTTTTTAAAGAATCGAAAAATAACAACCATTCTTTCTTAGAAATAAACTCTGTCTTAACCTTGTCTCTAATTTTATAAAATGTAGAATTTCCGAAATCTCTAGAAGGGCATGCCTGCTTAACAACTCCTTTGGTCAATCGATAAAGAAATTTAGTAAAAGAGATATAACAAGCTGCTCTAGCTTGTTTTGAAGCTTCAGAAACAGTCTTACCTGTATAAGTATAAGTTAAAGACTTTATCTTGTTTAGAACATCACAATGATCGAAACAGATTAAACTTTCTAACTTCATAGAACCATCTAATATATTATTAGAAACTAGAAACTTGATTCCCGAAGCATAGTTCTTTCTTGTAATAGGAGATAAAGTGGCCAACCATACATTAGCTGCTTCTAGAATTGTTAGAAATAATCTACTCTTATGATAGTGACTCAAACCGCTCATACTCAGTCTCGATATTTTGTAATGTACAAGTCTTGCGCAGTCTAAGTTTTTTTTAACCAAAAGTCTACCACCTAAAGTTGCAAAGTCTACCACCTAAAGTTGCAAAGTCTACCACCTAAAGTTGCAAAGTCTACCACCTAAAGTTGCAATTTCTCTCGGGGTTTTGTGGGTTTAAATTCTTAAAAAAGTATATTAATACTTTTTATTTGCTGCTGATTAAGGTCAGCATCTGGAATTAGCTTGTAGAGTCTTCTCGAAGAGCTGTTGTAGCAAATTCTTGTTGTACTCTGATAATTCTAAACCGGAACACACCGTTTTTAGAATTTCCATTAGTTTTTCTGATAATTCTTTGTTCTTATCTTCAAAGTTTATCGATCTTTCTGTTTGAGAAGCCCTCAAGGAAGGTAAAAACCTATTTAAGATATCTATAGCTGCAGTATTTGACATTCCCTCAATTTTGCCTAAGACTTTAACCTTATCTTTAACAGACCCTTTTCTAGAGGCTAATAAGTAAGCTGTTTTATACGGTATTGATTGAAACAAAGATTTAGTATCTTTGTCTGGAAGACTAATAAATAACTCGTAATATCCTAGAGCATTATAAGCAGAAGATTTGGTGTGAAAAACAAGATTTATCCACGCTGAAAATGTTGTATCAGGTGAATTCATAGCTCTTAAAATCTCTCTAACTTTATAAATTTTTTCTCCGATTAAAAGAACATGTTGTTTTTGTATAGACTTGATCTGCCCTGTTAATAGTTTAATAGAAGCTAATCCATGACTACATTCATCATCGAAATTTCCGTGTTGGCTAACAATTAAGTTTTCTATTTTTTCTTTCTCATCTTCGCTTAGAGAAATCGAGAAAACATCCATAGCAAATTCTTTTTTGTGGAATTCTTTTACCGTGTTTTCCTGATTTTTTTGAAAAAATGCAGACGCTTCTTTAATTAATTTACTCACAGAGTTTCCTGAACTAGTTTTTGGTTAAAGAACAGTTTGTTTTCTATTTCTTTAGTTAAGTTTAAAATATCCTGAGACGCCCTGGAGTTTGGGTAAGCATTTATTACTGAGGTCTCTTTTAATAAAGATCTACTGACAGTAATATCTCTACGCACTTTACTAGATAAGATTTTCCCTTCGTAAATTGTTTCTATAATATCAGTGTACATAGAATTTGTTGAGTTTCTTTCATCCCAAAATGAAAACACTATACCCAACACATCTAAGTCGTTTGCAATTGTTGAACAGAACTCTTTTATTTTCTGTAAGCCGAGTATAGAAAAGGGCTCTGGTGTTAGACACACAACCAAGTATTGGCTAGCTAGGAAGGCTTCTTGAGTAAGGATCCCTAGACTTGGTGGAGTATCTAAAATACAGACATCGTATTGATTTTGAATACTTTGCAACGCCAAACATAGATGATTGACTGATAAGCTTACATCTTTATTCAAGCCCCTAAAATCTTCCACAAGAACCGACGAAGGAATGATATCAAGATTTTCTATTTTTGTTTTGTGAATGGTTTGTCTGACATCGTTAGAACTTCTCAAAATCTCATTAAGACTATGTTCGTCACGAATCTGAATTCCAAGACCTGTAGTTAGGTTTGCTTGTGGATCTAGATCCACAAGCAA